>NZ_JANRHH010000030.1 GCF_030433435.1 Polycladomyces subterraneus | reverse complement strand
GCTAGTTCCTTTTTACTTACTCTCATGGTTTTACCCAGTGGGAGTGAGTGGTTCGCCACTGGAACCTCATACCATGACGTACACAGGAAGAAACCCACTACCAGTGGGATGAGCACCGCTTGTACGTTCGATTATACAGCAAATTGGTTGCCCTTACCATCCCCAAAAGGGGATGCCGAGCAACGCCGCCTTTCATCTCACGATTGAAACCGTGGGCTTTCAGCCGGCTTTTTCTGTAAATCGTTCGGGCAGCATCCAATGTGGCAGGTTTCCGATCCCGACACTGCCGTGTTTCGGGAAGTACATCACAGTTCATTTCCATCACGGCTGCCATAATACTCATCGTTCCATGTGATCCTCTGCGCGATCTCACAACACGCTTCCATCTTCCCTTCCTCAACCAAATGACGGATCTGTTCCGCTTCCCGGTCCCATTGCGGTCCATGACAAAATAAATACGCGGAAAAGGACAGCAACAGTTCACGATCATTCGGGTTGAGTTGGTTGGCTTTCTTGAACACGAGAAACACCAACTTCACAGGTAAAGTCAACAACTTGTCATATTCCAGGTGGATGATCCGGTAAAAATCGTTTACATTTGAATGTTGGGCATGAGTGACGGATAGTTCAATACGACGACACAACTCCCTGTATTTCTGCTCATCCGTCTGTTGCCAGTTATCAATCATTTGCAATAGCTTTACAATCTCTGAATAGATGGCCATCTCATTTCCCTCTACAACTTCAGATCAGGTGTGAGGAAATTTTTTCACTTTTTACAAAAGGAGAACTTCTCTCCTCTTAGGATTGTCCCATCGCTCATCTTCCTTTGTCAGATTGTACAGTTGCCGTCACCCTCCAACTCGGCTCACACCGCACTTCATACCCGACAATCCGTTCGATATCTAGATCCAAATCCGCTTGCTCCCGCAGGTTCGCAACATGGTTTTTCACATATGCCCGATGTAATTCCGCGCTTTTCCACCACGTGATGGTGAGAAAGCGCCGTGCCGACATGTCCCCCGCGAATACACCGCCCAACATACCGTCGGTTTGCTCCATGGCAGGGTTCCATACCTCCTGCTGCATTTGGAGAAAATGAGCTTCCCTCCCGGGTAGCACCCAACAGTCTGCAATACGGATCAGCTCCGCTTTCATCCATCCACCTGAGAGCAACCCTTCCAGATGGCCGACCGGCAACATCATTTCCATGACGGTAACAGCAATACGGTCAAATGTCTCCTGTTGACCGCGGGATATATAAATCTCATCATGGATCTTTTCCATGAACGCCGTATAGCTGTCCCGATCCTTCCACAATCCGACAATGCACGCCTCAGCGGGATTAACTGCATTCCACCCGCCGAATTGAGCCACAAACCCCGGGACATCCCGCAATGCCGACCATTGCTGTTGTGCGAGGGAAAAGGCTTCCCGTTTTTCCTCCGGCACGTTGCAAACAATCCATTTGATCAGCATGTGAATGCTCCTTTCCCACATGACACGCCCTAGTAACGAGAGCTTCATCCATATGGACACGTCATTATTGATTGGTTCGTGCAGCATACAATTTACGAATATAGAGAATTTGTCCGATGTGGTAGGCGTCGTGCATTGCCAAATCTGCAAGCACGAGCTTATATGACAAAGCAGAGTTATCATAAGGTGTATCAAACCTGCTCTCGTCCCAGTCGGACAATGTTAATTGTATATTCGTACAGACTTCTTTCATCCTCTCAACCGTAGCCTGCCATGAAGCCTCGTCCGTAGGATCCCCAGGTTCCCCAAACGTTGCACTGTTGTCTATATTCACCGGTGTCGCGTTTCCTTGTAAATTTCTCAATATGTTTTCATTCCAAAACACAATGTGGTTCACGATTTGCCAGATCGAATGACTATTGGCATGTGGCTGCCATGCAGCCTCGTCTGCCCGTACCCCTTCAAGGGCAGATATCAGTGGAACGAAACCAGCCTTCTTTTCAAATCTGAAATTCAGTAGGGACAACACTAAGCTCTTTGTACTCATGACTCCCTCCGTACATGATCTTCGTCATTGCTTTGCTTGACTTTAGAAGGTGAAGAGGACCACGCAAGACATAAGTCAAGGCGGCCCCCCACAAGCAGGCAGCCAACCATAAGACAAGCCCATTCCTTGATATGTCCCTCTGAGTTCCGAAGGGGATATTTGCCGTTCAGGACTTGCTTTTACTTTTATTTCACCGGATTTTTCACACCCACCTGAACCACTTGCTGGAAGGTGGGCCGATTTACCCATCGCATGTCTGGTGCGGCAAGTAGACCCATGGGTTTCTGCTTGATGGCATCTTGAGAGTCATCATACACCCAGTCCTCCACGACATCGGAATTGTATTCCTCACGAAGTCGGTCAGCTGTTTTTTTCATCGCCTTCCACAATTCCTCCCTGCAGGAGGAGAGATTCCCGTTACCACAATAAACCGTGTGCCAGGGATCCTTCACCTTTTCACCCAGAAGCCGACGCAAATCCTTGTTCACATAGGAATAATATCCTTCGAGAAAAGCCGAACCCAAACCATTCCGTGGCGAATCTTCCAGTACATTGGGCAGGTTTGCACCACTCAGGGCGTTTTCAAACATCGCCTCGGTCAGGGGTTCGAAATAAGCATCCCCGATGGCCACGGCCACCGCATCATCATAAACGCCATCTTTGGGGGATGAATCACGCCGGTGTCCACCAGACTCAACCCATGCGGCCAACCGGTCCCTCATCTCCTGAAGTACCGGATCATTGTCGGGTGCTTTTTCCCCCAATACTTTCAACACCCACGGATAAACCTCCTGTGCCTTCAAATCCACCGTTGCCGCATCTATCATGATGTTCACCATGTCCGCCCGGGTCAGTTTCTTTCCGGAAGATACCATCTCCGCCAACCGCCTGTTTAATAGTAGGGAGCGGTGAACGGGACCGTAGCTGAAGTTCGCATCGTTGGCTCGAAACCCGGGAGCCTGTTTGTTGTTCCAATTGGCAATGTACCCCCTTTTGGGGTTGATGTCATGGGGCTGCTCCTCCGGTTTAAGGTATTTCCCCGTCCAGTCGTATTCCCCTGTTCCCCATGTAGGAAGGTCGGGATTCGTCCTGGGGTCCCGCACAGGACACAGGCAAGAGTGCTTATATGCAATATCCTTTTTGTTCACGTAAAACCAGTTAAAGGTATAATCCACTTTATCGAACGCTTTCAGAAAAGAGGCGGAACCATCCTTCATAAACTCCGGATCGTTGATCCGGCGAAAGCCGAGAGCACTATTCAACTCTTTTCCGTAAGTAGAGCGCTGGGTGGTTACGGCCACCGGCTCTCCCCTTACGGTTCCCCGGGCATTGACAGGGCCGTAGACGGTCCGTTCCACCTTGATGTCAAAGATGAGACTGTCTTTAGACGGCTTGGGAATTCCTGCGGCCGTGGGTCTAGCGATTTGCCGGTGGGTATAAACGTCCATGGGGCGGCATTTCCCTTTATACCAGTAACCTTGGGATTTCATCGTGGGTTTGCCTCCATTCGGCTCGCAAAGCTTCACCACCCACTGATCCACGTTGTCCGCTCCGGAGGAGGTGGCCGACCAGGCATAGTCCCGTCCCCGCCCCAGTTGTACATACATGTTGACCCCAGCAAAACCCACTCCCCGGGCATCAATCCCTGGTCCATGAACATCTGTCTCCACCAGCAGCTGGGGGCTGAAGTAGCCTGTCTGAGGACCGAATACGGCGATGGGACGACCCTCTTTTGTGTGTTCTGCACTGACCAAGATCGCATTGCTCATCCCCTTAGGCGCCCTCAAGTCGATAGGACCGAAGGGGCCGTCTGCCACCATGTTCGGCAGTTTCATCTCCTCCAATGTTTTGTCGACGGTTCCCAAATCGAGAAGGGCCGTGGTTTTCGGATCGACGGAAGAAGACTGGTTATAGGGAAAGGTTTTTTCCGTCGTCACGGGAGCTTCCAAGTCCTCCGCGCTCCGGAAATCCTCCCAGATCGCCCGTCCTTTTTGGGAACCGTGTTTTTGTATTAACTGGGACAGAAATCGGCCACTGGCTACTTCGTTTCCACCGCCCTTCCCGAAAATCCCGCCGACCAAGCTGGCAATGGCCACACTGTCCTCGGGCTTCCACTCTTTCGGAATCTGCTGGAGGGCGGGATACTCTGCGGGAAGCATGTTGGGATTCAGTCGCGCTTTACGTATAAAAGCGTTCACCCCATCGATGTAGGCTTCCATGTCTTTGCAGACCAGGGCTGCTTCCTCCCCCTGATGACAAAGCTCATTGGCCTGACGGGTCAATTCTTCTTCTTTGTACGGGGCTACCTGCACCTGGGCCCTGTCCATCTCCCTATTGGCTTCACTGGCCCCGAGAAATTCGCTCAGCCGCCCCCGTCCCAAATGGCGGAGCACATCCATCAGGAACAGTCTGTCCTCCGCGGTCACATAGCCCACGGCAAACATGGTGGCCTCCCTGGTTTTACCCCGAATGTGGGGAACACCGAATTCATCCCGCTGAACCGTTACTCCTTTCGTCGGTGAATAGGTCCGTTCCACTTTCCCTTTGACACCGAAGGAGGCTTCCTTGAAGTATTTAACAAGTTCTTCATCCCTGATCCCTGACATGCGCTCCACCAGGGAATCGTACATCCGAGTCTGATCATTGAAGTGCTTGGGATACTCTCCGGTCAGTTGAAATTTGGTCATTTCCAGCACGTTTACCGTTCCATCCTGACCTGGAGGCATGATATTGAAAAAGCCGCCGGGATCGTCAGTCGTGACCTGGGCTCCTCCCGTAGAGGGCATCAACAAAAACAGCATATTGATCAGCGCGAGTATGGTAATCACATACCGTTTCAATACAGGACCTCCTTACCTGTGAATTTAAGAAACTGAACCCTTCCGGTTCAGGGGCACTCCCCCTCCATTTCTCGAAAACCAGATGGATTCCTCAGAAAAAAGGATTGATAGATCACTTCAGCTGGAACCAGCAAAAATTCCCTTCATTCATATATTTACCAAAATACTCTGATGATTCCTCCTGCTAGTAATGAAGGTTCCCATTCACCTTATGTGGAAATAATAGGTGACTGCCCCCTGACCGGAGATCATGATTTGAAACAGATCTCCTTCGGTGGCGTTCATTGAAAACAGGGAGGGAGCTTCCGTGAAGGTACAAGAAGAGGTCCGGACTCATTACTTTCAGAAAATTTCCTTTTTTGAAGAAGCCCACGCTGAGGAAAATCCAGGGCGACAGCTAGAGCTGATTCGTGAAGCGGCTCCCCGATTCAAGGAGTGGTTTCGTCAGACCGGTACCGTGACAGCCTTTCACTCTTATGATCTCATCACACTTCCTTATCCTCGGAAGTACGCACTGTGGCGGGCTGCGCTGTCTCCCGTGAGTTACGTGTGGTTTACCAATCGTATGTTCATTGTACAGTGGCGGGCGAAAGGAAGGATCTGGACGCTGCTGAATGAACCCACCGAATACGAGTTGGCATCCAACACCCCCTATTTTGCCGAGCAGATCCGAAAATATGGTGAGTTTTTCAGTCACACCCTGTTGTCCTACCGCTACGGCACGGTGGAAAAGCATCTAGAGACCGTTGGTCTCCGGCCGGAGGATATTGATTTTATCACTTACGACCATTTGCACACCCAAGATGTGCGGAGGTGGATCGGGACGACAAAACCCCAAGCGGACATCAGCCCCGATCAGCCAGTTAAGGCTTACTTTCCCAAGGCCAAATTAATCGTGCAACGGAAGGAATGGGACATTCTCCCCCACCTCCACCCGTTACAGCGGATCTGGTACCAACCAGAAAAATTCGCAGATATCCCGGAAGAACGGCTGTTGTTTATCGACGGAGACGTGCTGTTAGGTCCTGGGGTCGCTTTGATGTGGACACCGGGGCACACCCAGGGAAACCACTCGCTGGTGGTCAACACAGACTCGGGTATCTGGGTTTCCAGCGAAAACGGGGTAGCCGCTGAGTGTTACGCTCCAATGGAAAGTGGCATCCCCGGTCTGCGTCGGTATGCAAAGAAAACCGGGTTTGAGGTGGTGTTAAACGCTAACACCATCGAGAACACTGCCCGCCAGTACAACTCGATGATCCAAGAGAAGCTGGTGGCGGACCCCTGCAAGAATCGTCCCGGATTGCCGCAATTCTTCCCTAGCTCTGAACTGCGAGGGCATATCTTCGCGCCTGGGACCCGGCCTTCCTATCAACACAAGCGTGTTTCTTTTGGTAGGATCATTCGATGAAAGAAGGAGCCGAGGTTGGATGAGAACCGTTTTCCTTTCCAAATTCTCCAGTACGTTATAGCATTACCTTTCGGGAAATACTGGATTTGAGCTTCATTTGGATATGTGCTAATAAAGAACCCGCAGCTATAGTGATCCGCTGCGGGTGGACCCATTCCTTTCTACACAGCATGTGACCACTAAAATCCTAGAGGTCCCTCTGACTCATTACGCTTCCCTTCTACTTCCTTTCACTCACCTTCTCTTTCAACGCCGCTTCCAAACAAGGTGAATTTTCGCAAAAACAAACCCCGTTCGTGACGACACGAAACGGGGTTTAACTTCATTTTTGAGGCTGATCCTGCACCGATTGGGCAATTTTGACCATTTCCGCTACCGGCAGATTGCCGTACAATTCAAAGTCCGTGCCATTGTGCGTCCAAGACAGCCGCTTCTTCTCACTGCCTTCCAGTAATACCCCGACCGTGTAGCCCAGATCAACCGGTTGGCCGTACATCGGTGCACTGGCCTGTACGGCGTCAGGATTTTTCTGTGTTAAGGTGAACGGTTGTTTTCCTTGGTACCGCATGATGACAACCTCGCCTTCCATGCTGTCGACGGATTGCTCATCCACCAACCGACTCCCCTTCGGCACGTAACCCGGTACCATGGTTTGCACTTCTTTTTCCGAATGACGGTCTTTGTCGGTTTGCGCATTGCGCATTGAAGGTAACACTTGATCGTTCAAACCGGTCATGTTGCGGTTCATGTCAAACGCATCCTTGTCGAAGGACGGGTCGATATTGAAACGGTCAAAGGTGACTTCCACCATCACCTGATCCTGATCGTTGAGCAGTTCCGCTTTGGTGGGATACAGGTCCTTGTTCAGCCAAATCCGTTGCCGACTCAACGTTTGGTTGTTGGTTTTGGCGCGAACATCGAATTGATATCCGTCGGAGCCCGCTTTGAAACCACGGGACTGATCATCAATAATGCTGTTGATCAAAGATTGGTACAGATAGATTTGCCCGCTGGATTCCGGCCAATCGCTTTGGAAACGGAAACTCTTGTTCAAGTGGGGTGTCAACACGTACACCCCATCATCATTGCGAAGCAAGATTTGGGTGATGTCTTTTTTGGTGTTTTTGAGGGAGACTCGGTAAAAGTGCGGCTGTTTGTACCATACTTCCACTTCGTATATTTGGGGGGTGCTGCCGGTATGAATCGTCATCTTGGCCTTTGTCGTGTATCCTTCCATTTTTTCGGATCGCTTCGACAGATCGCTCACGATATCGGCGGCGTTTTTCTGTCCGCATCCCGTCAAAACCACCATGATCAACAAAAGGGCGGCCACCCCCCATGCAATCCGACGCATTTCATCAGCCCCTTCGTCCATTTCCCGGGAAATGTGTCGGTTAGGTACGGACGCGATCGGACAATAGTCGACGAATCGCAGGCCCCACTTGCAAAAGAATGTCGGAAGCGATCACGCTGTGTTCGACGGATGTGACCGCGAACTCCCCAGCCAGCCCGTGAACATAGACACCCATTGGGACAGCAGCTGACGGTGGGATTTTCTGGGCCAACAACGCGCCGATGATGCCGGTCAACAGGTCGCCGGACCCTGCCTTGGCCATGGCAGGACTGCCGGTGGGATTCAACATTTGGGTACCGTCGGGGAATGCGATGATCGTGTACGTTCCTTTGAGGACAACGGTGACATCGTGTCGTTCGGCCCATTCCTTGGCCACCCGGTAACGTTCGTTCTCCACACGGACTGTGTCGGTACCTGCAAGGCGAGCCATTTCACCCGGATGTGGCGTCAAGATGAGATCTCCTTTACGGTGATCGAGGATATCGGGATGATCAGCCAGCACATTGAGCGCGTCCGCATCCAACACCATGGGCCGGTCTGTCTGCTGGAGCAGTTCGGTCAGCCACTCCCGCTCTCCCGTAAAACGTCCCAAACCGGGGCCGACGGCCACCGCTGTCAGGCGGTTCAAACGCTCACCGATGCGCTCTGCACTGCCGGGTGCAAAACGACCCTGTCCGTCGTCAGGCCACGCCCATACGAGGGCTTCCGTCACTTTGGCCGCCAGGGGATCGTGTTGCCCTTCGGGTACGGCAATCGTGACCAATCCGGCACCGGCGCGCAGAGCAGCGGTACCGGCCATGGCGACAGCGCCCAGCATCCCGCGGGAACCGCCGACAACAAGCAGATGCCCGTGTGTCCCTTTGTGCGCCCATCGTGACCGCGGTTTTAGATATTCCCGCCACCACTGGGGATGGTTGACACGTGCGGCGGGTCTCCGGGACGCGGTAACCGATGGCGGAATCCCGATATCCGCCACGACCACCTCTCCACAGTGTTCGGCTCCCGGACGCAAGTAATGACACCATTTGGCATAGGCGAAAGTCACCGTCTGATCTGCTTTGATCGCCACAGATGCGACCCGTCCGGTATCCGTCTCCACCCCGCTGGGCACATCAACGGCTACCACGCGTCCCCGTGCATGATCGTTTACCAGCCGAATCACCGACTCCATTGCTGGACGAACCGGTCCCCGAATCCCCGTTCCCAGAAGAGCATCGACGACAACATCGGATGTCTCCAACCATCGCCGCAGTTCGTCCGCCTGCTCCGGCCCGAACGTTTTTACGTCTATTCCCAGGTGACGGCAAGCTTCATAAAACGTTTGGGTGTCAGCCGTCATTCTCTCCGCGGAACCGACCAACCACACTGTCGTCCGCCATCCGGCAACAGACAGATGCCGGGCGACGACAAACCCGTCCCCACCATTGTTGCCATGACCAGAGAGTACCACCGCCTGACCCGGTTGGGCGAAATGTTCCGTGATCGCTTGCGCGACGGCAAGTCCCGCGCGTTCCATCAACACCACACCCGGTATCCCGATGTGTTCGATGGTGTATCGGTCCAGATCGCGCATCTCCTGTGCAGTAACCAAGTACACATGGGTCCCTCCCAACCGCGTTATATCTATATGAACCGGCCCGTCCGGATATGCTGACAAGGTTGACGGGCCTCGGTCTTCCACTCATCGTTCGTTCGGCACCCGTTCCACCACCACCGTGGCGACAGCGTAATCCCGTTCATGTGCAATAGTGAGGTGAATCTGTACATCATCCGCCCACCCCAATTTCCGTCTGCTTTGCTCGGAAAGCCGCACTTTGGGACAACCGTTGTCGCCACTCAAGATCTCGATATCCTGAAAACCGAGTATTCGGCCGATTCCGGTCCTGGCCGCTTTCGACAATGCCTCTTTGGCCGCAAATCTCCCTGCCAAATATTCGATTTGACGCACATCCCCCTCTGGCCACCACTGACGTTCCTCCGACGTCAGCACGCGTTGCGCCAAGCGTTCCCTGTCTTTTTGCCGCAAACGGTCCAGTTGTACGATATCCGTTCCGATTCCGATAATCACCCTCGTTCACCTCACTCAGCATCCCAACGAAACGTCCAGGCGGCCACGGCAAACGCCCCGATCATCCATGCCGTCAACACCGCTACTGGCGTCCACAACGCCGACAGACTGGCACCTTCGTTCATGACCGCACGCAGGGCATGCGTCAAATGACCGATCGGGATCGCGTCGACCATATGGCGCAACCAATCGGGCAAATCCCGTACCGGGAAAAAGATGCCACCGACAAAGATCATGGGAAACGAAAGCAAGCCCGCCATCGGCCCGGCCGTTTCCGGTGTTTTGGCCAAAGAAGCGATGATAAAACCGATGGACATAAACGTCAGCGTTCCCAGCAGAATCAATGCCAACAGCAACCACCACGAACCGTAAACATGAACCCCGAACAACCAATAGGCCACCAACAGCACAATCAACGCCTGCAGGCCGTTGAGAACGATGCGAGCCGTGATCTGGCCGGCGATGAATGTGGCGCTGGACAACGGTGTCGCCTGCATTCGACGCAGGATACCCCTTTCCCGCCAGGATGCGATCGTGCCCGCTACACCGTTCATGTTGTTGTTCATAATCATCATCGCCAGCAAGCCGGGGACCAGAAAATCAATATATCCCAGCGTCCGGCTTTGTACATTTACCGATTCGGCTGTGATCACGGGACGAAACCCAGTCACACGTTTGTTCAGCTGATCGACCATCTGTTTCACTACCGTCGTGCCCAACTGAGCGGTCGTCAGATTGCTTTTGTCCAGATAGAGAACAATGTCCTTGGACGGCTCTTGCTCCGCCCGTTGGGTGAGATGTCGCCCGAACCCTTTTCGGATCAGAATCGCCAGCTGACGGTCGCCTCGTTGGACCTGAGCGATCCCCTGATTCAGTTCCTTCTCCATCTCAACGGAAACACCCGAAACCGACTGCAACGACCGTACAAATTCACGGGAAGCGGAGGAATGATCCTGATCGACGACCGCCACATCCAGCCGAAATGTGTTTCCCCCTTTGATCAATGTGCCCAAAACCGCCATCATCAATATCGGAACCACCAGCGACCAAATCACGATGTTTTTGTTCCGCAAAAACAACAACAACTGCGCCTGGGTCAATCGCCAATATGCCTTCACGTCTCACGCCAACCTCTTTCCCGTATAGTGGAGAAACACATCTTCCAGCGTTGCCGTCCGTGTTCGCAAACCGGATAACGGGACACCGCTGGTTTCGGACCATGCGATCAAGTCGCGCAACGTCTCCGGCAGACGCTCCGTCAACAGCATCACACTGCGATCCCCGGAGTGTCGCACCTCCTTCACTCCACCCAAAGAAGCGAGCGATGAAGGGTCTAACTCCGATTCCCAGACGAATTCAACCACGCTGTCCACATCCAGTCGACGGATCAATCCCGCTGGAGTATCCAAGGCGATGACTTTCCCCTGATCCATGATCGCCACACGGTCACACAACTGTTCCGCTTCCTCCATGTAATGGGTTGATAAAAACACCGTCCGTCTCTCATCCCGCAACCGAAGAATGATATCCCACAGCGCGCGCCGCGCTCCCGGGTCCAGTCCTGTCGTCGGCTCATCCAAAAACAGGACCTGTGGATCATGTACCACGGCCAGTGCGATGGCCAACCGCTGCTTTTGTCCCCCTGAGAGATGTTTGACCCAGGTATTCCGTTTCTCTTGCAAGTCAAAAGCCGTCAGCAGCTCATCCACCGGACGCGCATGGGGGTAAAAGCTGCTGTAGAGCACGATCATTTCCCGTACAGTCATGTGCCCGAACAATGCGGTCGACTGTAACTGCAGTCCGATCACATGCTTCACCCGATCCCGCTCCCGAACCACGTCCATTCCGTCGATCCAAATCTCCCCTTCGTCCGGTACACGTAATCCTTCGATCATCTCCATGGTCGTGGTTTTTCCCGCACCGTTTGGCCCCAGCAGGCCGAAGACCTCCCCTTGCTTCACGTTGAACGTCACTCCATCCACAACGGCCACACCGTTATACCGTTTGACCAATCCACGCACTTCTACCATTGACCGATCCGAGCCGCCTTTCTCGTATGAGGATGACTGATTCAACCATTCTTGTACCTTCCAGTATACTACGAAAAACTATGTATCCGATCCTTCTTTCCAGTTATCACAAAAACGTTCATGAACGAAATTTCCAGATCTCATTTCAATAATCGATCAAAAATATATTTTAGTGTTTTGCGCTTGTTTCTCCGGATCTCTCCACCTGTACCCTGCAGGGAAGCAGATGATGACCGATCCGACCCGGTCAGCGAATGAATGATTACAAGCAAAACAAAATGGCTTCTGCAAAACACAGAAGCCATTCAAGCGATCTGCTTTTCATGTCTGCTTTTTGGATTCAGTTCAATCAGGGGCCCCTGTTTACTCACTGCGCTTGCGGTTGTTGTTGATTAGCATGTTGACGAAGCACGTATTTCATCACTTTGCCCATGCTGTTTTTCGGAAGTTCCTCCACAAAAACGACTTCATGCAGGCTGTGATCGGGCAAATACCGGCGAACGTGGGTGATGATCTCCTGTTCGGTGACCGTGCTGCCTTCTTTCCGAACAACATAAGCCCGGGCAAGCTCGCCCCATACCGGATGTGCGACGCCGACCACGGCAGACTCGGACACTTCCTCCAACTGATTGATGACCGATTCCACTTGTGCCGGGAACACATTTTCCCCGCTGGTGATGATCATATCCCGCAGTCGATCGACCACGTACAATAAACCGTTCTCGTCCATCCAGCCCGCGTCCCGCGTATGGTACCAACCATTTCGAATCACTTCTTGGGTGGCTTTCTCCATATTCCAGTATCCAGCGAACGTCAATGGCCCCCTTAAAACCACTTCTCCGATTTCACCCGGAGGCAGTGCTTCGCCCGTAGTGGGATCGACGATTTTCATCTCCGTCAGATAAACAGCTTTTCCCGCTGACTCGCATGTCTCCAGACCATATTCCGGCAGCCAAAAGGTGGCGGCTCCTGCATACTCCGTCGCACCGTACACCTGCACCACATGGTACCCGAAATCGTACATCCCCCGGATCAGCTCCGCCGGCACCTTGGCCCCGCCGCAGATAATCATGCGAAGGGAAGGCGCATCCACATCCTGATGCTTCAACGACTCATACATGTAGTTCAGCATCGACGGTACGGCAAACATGATGTTGATCCTCTCAGCATGGAGGAGATCCCAAACCTGTATGGGGTGGAATTGGTCGTTGATGACCATCGTCAAGCCACGAACCAGGGCACAGACGGGAATGACCATGCCACTGATGTGGAACAAGGGAGAGACCACCAAAAAACGATCCCGGTACCGCCAATCCAATGTGGTCGTGTTGGCGATGCTGGCTGCGTGCAGATTGGTGTGGGTACATACGACCCCTTTGGAACGACCGGTGGTTCCGGAGGTATAGATGATCAGGGCGGGATCTTCTCCGATCACATCCACCTGCGGCTCTTTATCGGGATATCCTTCAGTCAATTCTTCCAAGGTGTCTTCTATGTCCAAGCGGATTTCCTGCTGAATGAAAGGGAGCGTTCCCAACAGAGGAGTGACTTCATCAAATTCTCCGTCGTAAAACAGGATTTTGGGAGTGCAGTCTTCCAATATGTAACGAATTCCATCCGTTTTGAGCCGCCAGTTAATCGGTACCGTCACGGCGCCGATTTTAGCCGCAGCCATATAGATGATCGGAAAATGATGACTGTTTTTGCAAATGAGTGCAATCCGATCCCCTTTTTGCACCTGCAATTGGAGCAGGTAATGGGCCAACTTGTTCACGATCCCATTGTATTCCCGGTACGTCAACCGTTTTGTCGGCGACACCAAAGCCTCCACATCCGGTGACAACCTAGCCCGGTGGCGAAGCAGCTCTCCAATGACGCTGACAGTCATAAAAACCTCCTTGGTAATCAGAATATTGGTCACTAGATACCTTTATATTAGTATACTTGTCTTCAATTGTGAACTGTTTAAGCTACAACTAAAAATTTTCATAGTTTCCCTTTTCCGAGAGCAACTGACAAAACTTACATCTATTCGATCTACTACGACCGTGTTCTATTTCCTGATCACCTGGGTTTGTTTCTGTGTGGTTTTTGTTGTTGAGAGATAAATTCCAGCGAAGATGACAAGCAACCCGATCATCATATGGGGCGACAACGGCTCATGCAGCAAAATAGACCCCCAGATGATTGCTGTGAGGGGCACCAAGTAGGTAACGTTGACCGCAAATTGGGCACCACCTGCTGAGATCATGTAAAAAAACAGCAGATAGGCAATACCGGAGCCAAATACCCCCAATCCAACCAACGCAAAGACCGACTTCACATTCCACAGAGCATCCAGTGAAACCCCCCGGGTGAATGCCATACCGATGATTCCCACCACGACGCCCGTTACCAACGTCACCGTGGCAGTCAACAGCACATCCACCCCTGACAAAAAGCGCTTGGTATACTGTGAAGCGAAACCATAACACATGGCGGCCACCAACATTGTGCCGATTCCGACAAAATGTTCGCGGAACAAATCCCCAACCCGGAAATCCATCAAAATCAAAATCCCGATGAAGCCCACGATAATCCCGATCCACTGCCGTTTCGTCAAAATCACTGAATATGCGACCACACCGATCAAACTCGTCCAGATCGGCGTGGTCGCATTGAGGATCGATGCCGTATTGCTGTGGATCTGCGTTTCGCTCCAAGCGATCAATCCCCACGGCAGGCCGGCATTCAACACGCCGACCAAGACGAGTGATCCCCACGGAATGGACCGAAAAGGCGGCACTCCACGATACAGCAACAGCGGAATCAATACGGCAACGCCCGCGAGACAACGCAAAAAAACGACTCCCCAAACGCCCGCCGGTTCCAAAAGATATTTGATGAAAACAAAGGACAATCCCCATATGAGACTCAGCAAAACCAGAGCACCGTACAACCGAAACATATGATTCATATGTTTCATTCCACTCCTTTTTTGTCTTTCTATCTATCCCCTCCATTATGACACATCGTGATCAAACACGCTTTCCCCTCATGGATCCCCATCATAGACATCTCTCATTGACATCCTTGAAGGTGAACACCATCACTCCATCCATTTCAATGATATTTCCTTTCGTTTCTTATAAAAAAGCGATCCGTCCAATCACCAGGACGGATCGTGTCACTTTGGCCCTGTCTGGTCATTCACTGGAGCTTACGTGCGGAATACTGTCCAATTGCTTTCCCGGCGCGCTCCACCTGCGCCCTGCAAGGAAATAGATCATGGCCACTCCGACCCGGTACGCAGGACGCGGGCATTGTACATCTTCACAGAAGTATCGCTTATCTCGGCTGCATGCGTAACGCGCCGTCCAAACGGATGGTGCTCCCGTTCAGCATGGGGTTTTCGACGATACTTTGCGCCAGCAGAGCGAACTCTTCCGGCCTGCCCAGTCTGGAAGGGAACGGGGTCATCGCACCAAGCGCCTCCCGTGCTTTTTCCGGCAGGGAAGCAAACAGCGGCGTGTCGAACAAACCCGGCGCGATCGTCATGACGCGAATGCCGTGAGCGGCCAGTTCACGTGCGAGCGGCAACGTCATGCCCACGATCCCGCCTTTGGAGGCACTGTATGCAGCTTGACCAATCTGCCCTTCAAAAGCGGCCACCGAAGCCGTATTGATGATCACTCCCCGTTCCCTGTCGGCATTCGGTTCGTTTTGGACCATTTTCGCCGCGACCAATCGAATTACATTGAAAGTGCCGATCAGATTGACTTGGATCACTTTTGCAAACGAGTCAAGATCATGTGGCCCATTTTTGCCAAGCACTTTTTTGGCAATGCCAATTCCTGCACAGTTGACCACCACATGCACCGTACCAAAGCGATCCGCAACGGTTTCCACCGCATGTAGCACGCTCGTTTCATCGGTAACATCGGTTTTCACGAATAACGCCTGGTCGCCCCATTCCTCGGCCAATGCGGCACCTTTTTCCTCGTTGGTGTCCCAGATGGCTACTCCCGCTCCCAACCGCGCAAAATGACGCACCGTCGCTTCACCCAATCCGGATGCACCACCGGTAACGGCAACCACGACCTTTTGAATGTCCATTCTTTTCACTCCTTTCCCCTGAAAGATGACAACGCCAATGTCCTTTTCCTATTTCCGTCTACCGCTCTGTCACGTCTAGATCGCCTCAATGATGGCCGCGTTGGCCATGCCGCCGCCTTCACAGATGGCGATCAACCCGTAGCGGCCGTTGCGCCGACGAAGTTCATATGCCAATGTGCCAACCAGCCGTCCCCCCGTCGCTCCCAAAGGATGTCCCAGCGCAATCGCGCCGCCGTTAACGTTGACTTTTTCCAACGGCACACCTATCTCTTTTTGCCAAGCCAGCACAACGGAGGAAAAAGCTTCGTTAATCTCGAACAGGTCGATATCCTCCAACCCCAGACCCGCCCTCTGCAACACCTTTCTCGTGGCCGGGATCGGTCCGGTTAACATCGTCACCGGATCGGCACCGACGGCAGCGAATGCGACAAACCGAGCCAAAGGTCGGAGACCATATGCCTCCGCCGCTTCTTTCGAACCGATCAGAAGGGCGCTCGCTCCGTCGGAGATTTGGCTCGCGTTACCAGCCGTGATCAGGTCGACATGGTCGAACGCGGGGGGCAATTGCGCCATTTTTTCCAATGACGGGTTGTCGCGAATACCTTCATCTTCCTCAACTTGCACGTGTGTTTGTACGGGGAGGATTTCTTGTTGAAAATATCCTCTGGCGCGAGCCGCTGACGCCCGTCGATGACTGTCATAAGCATACCGGTCGAGCTCATCACGTGTCAGACCCCACTGTTTGGCAATCACATCCGCGCCATACGCTTGATCGAACCAAGTCCCCTCCAGACGATAACGCTTGCGAATCCCCTCCGTCATCGGGGTGCCCATCCCTCGACCCAGCGTGGACATGATAGGGATTCGGGACATCGATTCCACCCCACCGGCTATTGCCAAATCGTACTGTCCCGCCATTACGCCTTGCGCCGCAAATTGAACCGCTTGCAATGCCGAACCGCATTGCCGATCCACCGTCGTGGCGGGCACCGACTCGGGAAGCCCAGCCGATAACCAAGCGTTACGGGCGATGTTAGCCCCCTGCTCCCCCACTTGGTCCACGCATCCCATGATCACATCGTCCACTTTGCCCGGGTCGATCTGGGTACGACGAAGCAATCCTTGCAAAAGGCCGCCCAGCAAATCGACCGGGTGAATCTCTTTCAAACCACCGTCCCGTTTGCCGAACGGGGTTCTGACGGCATCCAACAAATAAGCTTCTCTCAACGTTCTCCCTCCCTGTCCGCTGCTCCTTACTCAATCTACTGTTTCCGTATGCTTCAACAACGCTTCCGTATGTGCGCCCAATTCGGGAACCCGGTTATCCGACGAAAATAATCCGATGATGCCACCATCATGCTTCACCTGTGGATGTTGCCATACTTCTTTTGGTTCCAAAATGGGTGTCAAACAACAATCCGCTTCAAGCCCCCATGCCTCCCAATCTTGAAGCGGACGGGAACGAAACCATCGCTTGATCTCTTCATAAACCGGATTCTCTTCCGTCGCGGGAGAGAAATAAGCTTGCAACCAATCCTCTCTGCCCGAATGCTTGCAAAATCGTTCCCAAAACTTTTCTTCCAGAGCAGCCAAGCTGACATAACGACCATCGGCAGTTTCATAGATGGCGTAATTGACAATCTGGCCGCTCAGAAACGGAATACCCTCAGGTTGGTACCAATAATGCGCCATCAACGAACTCATGGCGCCAGTCAGAGAAATGTCCAGATGCGCCCCTTCCCCCGATCGCTCCCGGCGGAACAGCGCGGTGGCAATCGCTTCGCTCGCGGCGATGCCGCCGATCAGGTCGGCCCATGTCAGGACGGGATGAACAGGCCTGCCCTTGTCGTCCTTGATTTGGGACAGTGCTCCGCTGAGTGACACGTAATTCAAGTCGTGGCTGGCGAGACCGCTCATGGGCCCGGTCTGGCCGTACCCGGTGATAGAGCAATACACAATGTCCGGTTTCACCTTCCGAACCTGTTCATAGCCCAAGCCCAACTGAGCCATAACACCCGGCCGAAAACTCTCAACCACCACATCGGCATCCGCGATAAGACGCAGGGCCGCTTCTTTCCCCGCCCGTTGTTTGAGGTCGATCACCACGCTTTTTTTGCCGCGGTTGTATGCATGGAAAACGGCGGGCATCCGTCTGGCGGGGTCGCCGCCGGGGGGTTCTACTTTGATCACCTCGGCTCCGCGGTCCACCAACCGTTGGGTGGCGAACGGTCCGGGCAAATACCATGAAAAATCGACAATGCGAATGCCATGCAGCAATGGTTTCACCTTCCCTCTCCCAATCCCAAACGTCTGGCGATAATGGATTTCATGATCTCATTGGTTCCCGCATAAATGGAGGTGACGGCGATGTCCCGGAATCTCCGTGCGATCGGGTATTCCTCCATGTATCCGTACCCGCCGTGCAGCTGCATGCACTGTGTGGCTACGCGCTTGGCCATCTCGGTTAGCCACCATTTGGCCATCGACACTTCGGTGACGCAGTCAACGCCTTTCCTGTGTTCTTCGATCAGACGCTCGAGAAAAGCGCGACCCAGTTCAATCTCCGTAGCCATCTCCGCCATCGTGAATTGCGTATGTTGAAACTGACCGATCGGCTTTCCAAATGCCGTCCGCTTTTTTACGTAATCCAATGTTGTCCGAAACATCTCTTCGGCCGACACCCAAGCGGACAACGCCACCACCAGACGCTCCTGTTGCAGCTGGTTCATCAGATAGTAGAACCCTTTTCCTTCTTCCCCCAAAAGATTGTGAACTGGCACACGGCACTCGTCGAAAAAGAGTTCCGCCGTGTCCAGGCAGTGCAAGCCCACTTTTTCCAACTTCTTTCCTCTCTCGAAGCCCGGTGTTCCGCGTTCCACCACGAGCAGACTGATCCCTTTGTGTTTCGGTTCGGCGCTAGGGTCGGTTTTGCATACCACGATGATCAAATCGGCGTGAATCCCGTTGGTGATGAAGGTTTTTTGCCCATTCAGCACGTAAACGTCCCCTTCGCGTCGGGCTGTCGTGGTGATATTGGCCAGGTCGGAACCCGTCCCCGGCTCTGTCATGGCGATGGCCGTAATCAAGTCACCGCTGACACATCCCGGTAACCAGCGTTGTTTTTGCTCCTCCGTTCCAAAAGCAGAGAGATAGGGCACCACGATTTCATTGTGCAGCGCAATGCCGGCCAACCCGGAACCGACGCGTTCCAACTCCTCGATGATGGCCACCGCGTACAACCAATCCGCACCTGCCCCGCCGTACCGCTCTTCCACGGTGGGACAAAGCCAACCGTTCTCCCCCATTTTCTTCCAAAACGATCGCGGAATCAGCCGATCCTTTTCCCACTGCTCATAATGGGGTACAGCTTCCTTTTCCAGAAAACGGCGGAATGTTTGGCGGAACACCTGCACCTCTTCTTGGTGTGCCAACTTCATCAACCGGACCCCTCCTGGACGACAGAGACACCCGCTACCCCTCCGGAACGCAATCGGTACCGTTGAATTTTTCCGCTTGCGTTTTTCGGCAACGCCTCCACGAAAACATAACGCCTGGGTCGTTTGTAATTGCTCAATTTGTCGCTCTCCCGCAGAAACGCATCCAATGTTTCCGCCGTCAACGCATGATCCTTGGGCACCACATACGCGACGACGCGTTCTCCCCACGTTTCATCCGGCTCACCGACGACCGCCACTTCAAACACACCCGGGTGTTCGTACAATACGTCCTCAATCTCACGCGGATAGATGTTCTCGCCGCCGCTGATGATCATGTCATCCATCCGATCGACCACCCAGAGATACCCGTCTTCGTCGAGATAGCCCAAATCGCCGCTGTGGTACCACCCCTTGTATAAAGCTTTGCGATTGGCTTCCTCGCGTTTGTAATAGCCCTGCATCAAGCAGGTTCCCCGTACCAGAATTTCACCCACTTCCCCCGGCGGGAGGGTCTCTTCCGGTTCGGAGGGACCATCCGTTCCCGGCCTAACCACACGCACTTCGTGATGAATGGCGGGTTTCCCGGCAGAACCGGCTTTTTTCAATTGTTCATCCGGCAGGAGAAACGTGACAGCGGGGCCCATTTCAGTCATACCGTATGCCTGTACCAAGCCGATCCCCAACCGCTCATGGATGGTCCTGACCATCGACGGAGCCATCGGTGCCGCCCCATACAGGCCCAACCGAAGCGACGACAAATCGTAGTCCTCCACGTTTTCTTTCAACAAGAGATTCCACATAGTGGGTGCGGCGAACAACATGGTCACTTGCTCCCGCTCGATGGTCTCCAATACGGTGCGGGCATCGAATTGGTGCAACAAGACATTGCCTGCGCCGATGTGCACCCGCGGGAGAAAACAGCAATGCAGTTCCGCCGCGTGAAACATGGGCGCGACAGCCAGCCCGCGGTCTCGGGGCGTGAGTTGCGTCATGGCGATCAGGATTTGACTCTGCTCGATCAGATCGCGGTGACGGTGCATGACCCCCTTGGGTTTGCCCGTGGTGCCACTGGTGTACATGATGGAAAAGGTGTCTTGTTCGTCCACATCGATATTGATGGAAAGTTCCGGCACTTGCCCGACCAGTTGCCAGTAATCCTGCGCATAACCTGATGATGTGCCTTGGTCGATACACCAAAACACCAAGTCATCCTCCCGTTCCGCGATGGGCCGGATCTGTTTATCAACCATCGACTCAAAAACGACCACTTTCGGCTCCGCATCCCGGAGGATAAACGAAATCTCCTCAGTGGAGAGCCGGTAATTGATCGGGTTGAAGACCGCTCCCAACTTGGCGCACGCGAAAAAGAGCGAGCCCAATTCCAAGGTGTTGTACAACACAGCGGAAACACGATCTCCTTTTTTCACTCCCGCATCTGCCAATGCTCGCGCCAACCGGTTGACGTGTCGGTTCCAATGTTCATAGGTGACGCGACGGTTTTGACGAAGATCCAAAATCGCTTCGCGGTCCGGATGTCGTTCCGCTGTCTGTTCCAACAGCGTTCCGATCGTCGGATACATGCCCCGTCCTCCTTTATTGCGGTTTCCATGGTCGAACATTTCCCATACTACCGAAAATGTATATATAATAATATGTATTCTTAAAATAAAGCCTTTTCTCCTTTTCCCAGTACGATTAATCATACATTTGCAATCGCTCTAACCCTATTCCGAAAACCAAGCGGAAAGGCAGCCTCTCTTCCAACTCCCTTGAACGCCAGTCTTCACTTTTGAAGACCATCTGGATTGCGGATTTCGCGTATAGTGATACTCTCCAAAAACGATCGTATTTGCTGAACCATCATTTTCATCACTCCAAATCAAACGACATCAAAGAAGATTCCAAATAATCTGATGATATGATATAATTAGGTGGCCCGATGACGCCGCCGGGTGTGCGGTGAACCTCCAAGCAAGGAGGTGATCCGCTTGGAGAAGTTGGTACATGACACCGTAATTGCGGCAATATCCAGTACCATCACCGTGGCACTGCCATGGATACTTAGTCGATTGTTCAAGAAGGACAACGACAAAAATAAAAACTCCACACCCGGCAGGTAAGTGGAGTTACAGTAAGCTCTTCACTGCCACCGCACATCCGGTGGTCAGGGCAGGTCGGTAGTTGGCGCTACCGGCCTTTTCACTATTAGTATATACAAACGCTTCCACCTTTACAACACAAAAGAACACAATTGATGTCGGTGACTTGAGCATCCTCCCCACTCCGTGATCGGTATCATGAGGAAAACACCACATTTGTATCCCACTCATCATATATCTTCTTTCCCGCTTTCGCTATCATTTGCTCGTAACGCCCGCCTCCGCCAGTTTTCGCGCCATCTCGTTGGCGTAGTCCTTCCAGTTTGCTTTTCGGAGGATTAGAATGTACCCATCGTTGCTCATACGTATATATTGGTAGACAGAGTTATCAATGCCGCAAGAAATTTCCTGTATCGAGCGCTGGGATACGTTTCTAAGCAAAATACGGATTCATGAGAACAAACCCTTTTCCAGGCTTGGACAAATCCTTCGTGGATGGAGGTGGGTTGCCACGCCGGATGAAGAGCGAGAAACCCTTGGGGTTAGCCGTGTGAAACAAGTCTCATCTGTATTCAGGGGAGAGGAAACGGAACTTTTACAAGCTCCTCATCGCATTTCGGTTGCCAATCACACTACTATCATGCATGATGTTAATGAGGAACTTCGGAAAACAAAGACGATTCTAAAACAGGAGTGTCGCCACATGGAAGATTTCAAGAGATGGATGTCGTTTCCCGATTTGGACCCCGCGTTAAAGAAAGAGTTGGCCGAGTGCCGGCATGACGAAAAGGAAATCGAGGACCGGTTCTACCGCCACCTCACGTTCGGTACTGCAGGGCTACGCGGGTTGATCGGTGCGGGAACCAACCGGATGAATCGTTACACTGTCCGCCGTGCGAGTGAAGGTTTTGCGCAGTACTTGCTCGGTCAGACTGGTGCTCCGGAGAAGAGGGTTGTTATCGGCTACGATTCCCGCCGCGGGTCGTTCGATTTCGCCAGGGAAGCAGCGGGGGTGTTCGCCCATCACGGTATCCAGGTCTATCTGTTCGACGAATTGTGCCCAACACCAATGCTGTCATTTGCCATTCGACATTTGGGGGCGTCTGGCGGCGTCATGATCACCGCCAGCCACAACCCGGCGGAGTACAACGGATACAAAGTGTTCGCAGATGATGGTGGACAGATCTCTTCCGATACGGCCCAACGAATCACGCAGCAAATCGATCGGGTCGAAAACGAACTGACCGTCCCTTGTATGCCGATAGAAGAAGCGATTAAAACGGGACGCCTGTACATGATGGGGGATGCTATCCGCAGCGCATACACGAGTCAGTTACGTGCGCTGTCTTTGCACCCCAACTTGGCCAAACGGATGAAAACACCGCTGCGCATCGTGTTCACGCCATTGCACGGGACTGGGAACAAGCCTGTACGCCGCATCTTGAGGGAGCTGGGTTATGAACACGTCTACACGGTTCCCGAACAGGAGCAACCTGATCCTGACTTTTCAACTGTCAAGTCGCCCAATCCGGAGGACCCCCGCGCTTTCGACATGGCGCTGGCTCTCGCCAGGGAACGTGACGCTCATCTGGTGATCGGCACTGATCCGGATGCTGACCGCCTGGGAGTATGGGTACGTGTGCGCAAAGGAAAATACCAACCGCTCAACGGGAACCAGATCGGTGCATTGTTATTGTATTACCTCTTTGAACAGAAAAAGCACCAGGGAAGTCTTCCAGACAACGGTGCTGCGATCAAAACGATCGTCAGTTCGGACCTGGGCCGATCAATTGCCCAATCCTACGGCATCACGATGGAAGAAACCTTGACAGGATTTAAGTACATCGCCGCCAAAATCGAGGAGTACGAAAAAAGCGGCCGCCATACATTCCTGTTCGGATACGAGGAAAGCTACGGCTATCTGGTGGGTTCCTTTGTGCGGGACAAAGACGCCGTGCAAGCGGCAATGTTGTGCTGCGAGATGGCGGGCTATTACCACGAAAGGGGAAAAACGCTGGTCGAAGTGTTGAACGAACTGTACCGGCGATACGGCACTTACCGGGAAGACTTGTTCTCATTAACCCTGGAAGGAAAAGAGGGACAGGACACGATCACCCGCATCATGGAGCGGTTGCGTGGAAAGCGGTTGTCCGACATCGGCGGCCTCTCCGTACGAGAATGTCAAGATTATCTGAAAGGAATCGATGGGCTGCCTTCTGCGGATGTATTAAAATACCGCCTCGAAGACGGCAGTTGGGTTGCCGTTCGACCGTCGGGGACCGAACCGAAGATCAAATTTTATTTCAGCGTAGTGGCTGACAATGCGGAACGTGCCGAACAAACCTTGCATCAGCTGCAAACGTCGATCCAATCGCTGATCCGCCCCTTTACAGAAAAAGCTAAATGAAGCAGGGGTGACAATTCAGTTTTCACTCAAATACAGTTTACATGTCTCGATTTTGGAGCGCATCAACGGGTGATGGGCGATATACGGTCCAATTGCTGATACATCAAAAAGGGAGCATCCGGGGAACTGGATTGTGTCAGAAAGTTGTCGCTTCCCCGCCACGCTTTGCAAGCGTTTCATCGTCCACTTTTGTTACAATATCAGTGCGATCAGAAGAAACGAACGGAGGCATACGCATGTATCAGGTGAACAACCGCATTCGAATCGAATCCATGGAACAACTGCAACATCTGGTGGAACGGTTCCGCAAGGCGCCGGAATCGATGAAGGAAGTTCCCGGGTTCGTCTCGTTTCGCCTGCTCAAATCGGAAGATGGGTCCCATCTGTTGGTGGAGACCGTTTTTGAATCAAAAGAAGCCTTTGTCAACTGGACACAAAGCGAACATTTCAAACGGGCTCATGGCGGTCGAAGCTATCAGAACGCCCGACCTGATCTATCCGCATACGAAGTATTAATCAAGTAGGGAAAGGAGTCGTCGTATGGCGTACCATATCGCCCTGTTTATTCATGTCGTTTCCGTCGCCACTTGGTTTGGGGGATTGTCCATGATGGCCATTTGGCTGCGAAATGCTGCTCGCGGGGAATCGATCGATGCACAGGCGTCACTCCGGGCTGCACATCGGGCCAACATGACCATGCTGGTACCAACGGCCATACTGGCGCTTATCACCGGGTTGTATATGCTGATGAACGGCGGTTGGGGGAGCGACAAACCGTTGTGGCTGCTGATCAAAGAACGCTTCGCCAGCACGTGGATTTTGATCTATGTTCTGTGGTTTTCCTACGCCGGCGGTAAACTGCTGAAGAAAGCACAAGAAGAAAAGGATACCGAAATCGCGGTCAAGCGTTACATTCTTTGGCTCAATCTCTCTTTGTCGATTTTGGTGCTGATCATCTTGGTTGTGACATTTCAATTCTCCTAAACCGGCGCAAGCAATGTTCATCCATTACCGGGTAAGCCCTTTCCCGCTTTCGCAGGAAAAAGGCCACCCTTCTTTCATAAAAAAACTTTGATCTCCCTTCCGCTATCACTATAATAGAATGAAAGAAGAGAAGGGAGTTTTATCGTGCTGGATCACGCCTTCTTTTTGCTGAAGTTTCTGCGATCACCCAGAAGCATTGGAAGCATTGTACCCAGTTCTCCTTTTTTGGCTTATAAGATGATGAAACCCGTCGAGTGGGAACAATTGTACGTCATCGTGGAGCTGGGTGCGGGAACGGGTGCATTGACGCGATACATTCACCAATGGAAAAAGGCGGACAGCCACGCCTTGATTTTTGAAAAGGATAAGCAACTTCGGAATCGGCTGAAATCAGCGTATCCCGATCTCCTCTTCGCCTCTGATGCCCGTCACCTCTCCCGCGAGCTCCGCAAACATGACTTGGGGCAAGCGGATTGCATCCTCAGCGGACTGCCGTTCGCCAACTTCCCTCCATCGCTACGGGACAGGATTTTGCGAGAAGTGCGACGCTCTCTGAGGCCCAACGGCCTTTTCATCACATTTCAATACACGCTCCAGATGAAACCACATTTGGAGCAACATTTTCACACGGTTGAAATTGCGTTCACGCCATGGAACATTCCGCCCGCTTTCGTATACATCTGCCGAAACCATGGATGACAAACAAAGCCCCTGCACCGGAATCACCGGTGAGGGGCTTGTTTATGATTGCTTCAACCGTTCCAGCACATTGGTCGTCATCCGTTCAATCTTGGCATTGTACGCCGCCTGTGCCGTATGACCAAATGGATCCAGGAACCAGCTCCAATAAAACGTCCCTGTAGCAAATGCCGCCTTGCCTCCCGGCTTGGGATACCAAACCACGTTGGCATAGTTGGGTTTTCCGTAGCAGTATGCCGGCGAGTGGGCAATGACTTGAACACCCGGGATCTTGCCACAGTAACGATCGATCTCGCCGCCGACTACACCTGGAATCTTGTCCCCTTTCCGCAAACCGGTTCCTTCGTAGATCCAATGATTGGGATCAGCCACTACTAATGAAGCCGTGTGGTCCGGAATTCCACAGTACATGATGCCAAAGACCTGATCTTCCGGCTTCGATACCGGCTTATCGCGAAAACGGGTCGTAACCAATTCCGGATGGATGTAGTAGTAAGGATCACGATCGGCATTTTGTTTGTAGGACACCATCACGCGATTGGGGCGTCCCTCTTTGTCCGGTTCAAACCGGACCTGCCAGTACCCGACATTGGCACCGAACACCGCCAAATTGATACGGTTGTTGGTAAGCGTCTCGATGCTGTTGCGCATCTGCATCGACCAGTATTCAGAGTGTCCCGCAATAATCAGCGCTTTGACCTGCGCTTTCTCGAGCAGACCGAGATGCACGTCCAAGTCTGTCAGATAGGTCAGGCTGTACCCTTTTTTCTCCAGCCAGCGAATGAGGTTATACTCAAACTTGAAAAATTGGCCTGCACCAAAGAAGTCATCAAACGGGCGGTTGAACGAAACTTTGGAGGATTGAATGCCTTCAGTGCTGTTATAGGAGTACAAACTCTTGCCGCCCCAGGCATTGTAGGCGTGATAGGTGTTGGTTGCGATCAAGACAGCAAAATCGGCGTGCGGCACGGACTGACGTACAACAAACGGTATATAGCTTTGTCGCCCTTCTTCGTCTACCAGTTTGTTCAGATAAAAACCGGTTGTCCAGTGATCGGGGATGCGAATGGCGTGTGTCGGCTTCCAACCGGCGTCCATCGTTTCCGGATCAGGTGTCGATGGCTGGGATACAGGTGGAAATCCCTCAATTTTCTCGACCAAACGTCCCCCTTTTCCGCCGTACCAACCCATCCGATAGATCTCCATCCGATACGGCTTTTGGCTGGAAACGTAAAACGTGAGCCAGTTGCCCGGACGGACCGATAAGGCGGAAGCATAACCCTGTAACAGGTGTTTACCAGGAATCGAGATCTTCCAGTTATTCGTTCCAGGTTTGCGGTTTTCTTCCTGGATGCTGGTCGCATGTGACGATTCGATTAGCGGCGGCTGGCTCCCCTGCAACAAATGCAAATGATTGGATTGCCCCAACAACATCGACAACGCCTTGAGGAAATCAGGTGCAAAGGTGCTGGACCCTACAACCATCCCCATCAACTGGGTCAATTTCTCAATCGCTTCCCGTCGCGTTAACTCCTGTTCCAACTGCTTTTGTGAATACTGAGCAATGCGATTCCACCAGTTCAACCTTGTTCGCCTCTCCCATTCACCTTTTTTGTATGTGTACAAGGCCTCTTTTTCTATATTACAGGAAGAATCGATCATTTCGCCAAGAAAATTTTTGACGAATTCAGGTTGATTTCCTATTCTCTTCTTCAATGCATGGGACAGGGACACATGGGAAGGAATTCCCATTTTTGCTCCCGCATTTCATTCATAATATTTTAACCTGTTCCATTATCCCTTTGGATCCGTGGATATGAGTTGAACCACATGTTCACCTGAATGTTAACTCGTAACTGATCAAGACGAGGAATACCTCTGCATGTAGAATCAGAGGTACGATCACAAGCCTGATGACATTGAAACATACTAACATTAAAAGAAAATAAAAAGCCTGCAGCCCTGATGGCCGCAGGCTTCACTTTGTTCTTTTGATTACTCCACGGTTACACTCTTGGCCAGGTTGCGCGGTTTATCCACATCGTATCCGCGAGCCAAACAAGCGTAATATGCGATCAATTGAAGCGGAATCACCGCCAAGACCGGGGTCAGGAGAGGCAGGGTTTTCGGAATGGTGAAGACCTGATCCACCGATTTTTGAAGTTCCTGATCCCCTTCCAGCGCCAATCCCAACACGCGCGCACCGCGAGCTTTCACTTCGATAATGTTGCTGACCATTTTGTCGTAAATGGCTTCCTGGGTGGCCAGCGAGATCACCGGCACGCCCTCTTCGATCAAAGCCAGTGTGCCGTGTTTCAATTCACCCGCCGCATATGCTTCGGAGTGGATGTAGGTGATCTCCTTCAGTTTGAGTGACCCTTCCAAAGCTACCGCATAATCCAATCCACGACCCAGGAAGAACAGGTCTTCGTGACGGGCGATTTCCTGTGCGAACTGCTGAATGGCCGTGGTATCGCCTAACACTTGATCCGCTTTTTCCGGCAACTGTTGCAACGAAGCGACGATGTCGGCCAACTCGCTTTCCGCCCGAGTACCGCGGATGCGAGCAAAATAGGCTCCCAACAGATAGATGGCGATCAATTGGGATGTGTATGCTTTGGTGGAAGCCACCGCGATTTCCGGACCGGCCCAGGTGATGATCACATCGTCCGCTTCGCGAGCCACGGAGCTACCCACCACGTTGGTGATCGCCAGCACGCGAGCTCCCGCTTTCTTCGCTTCGCGGAGTGCAGCCAGGGTATCAGCTGTTTCGCCCGACTGGCTGATCACGACCACGAGCGTATTCGGGGTAATGATCGGGTTGCGATACCGGTATTCGGAAGCGATGTCCGTCTCGACCGGGATCCGTACCAGGTCTTCGATCACGTATTTTCCGACCAACCCGGCATGATACGCGGTACCGCACGCCACGAAATGAATTCGTTCGATTTTGTTGATCTGGTCTTTGCTCATCCCGATCTCGCGTGACAGATCCACTTGACCATCTTTGATCCGACCAGCCATGGTGTCCCGGATCGCTTTGGGCTGTTCAAAGATCTCTTTCAGCATGAAGTGATCGTAGCCGCCTTTTTCAGCGGTGACGACATCCCAATCCACGTGCAGTGTGTCCCGTTGGACCGGAGTCCCGTCCGTTTTCATCAATTGCACGCCTTCGCGTGTGATGATGGCCATTTCTCCGTCTTCCATCACGTAAATGTCACGCGTGTGTTTCAAAATGGCCGGGATATCCGAAGCGATAAAGTTTTCGCCTTTACCCACACCGACGATCAACGGGCTGGCCAAACGGACCGCAACCAATTTGTCCGGTTCATGCTCACTGATGATGCCCAGAGCGTAAGCTCCTTCTAACCGGGCAACCACTTTTTGCACCGTGGACACCAAATCTCCGTCCCACAAATCGGCGAGAAGATGAGCGATCACTTCCGTGTCCGTCTCGGAGGTGAACACGCGCCCCTTCTCTTGCAGTTCTTCCTTCAATTCGAGATAGTTCTCGATAATCCCGTTGTGAACAACAGCGAACCGTTGTTCCTGGTCCACATGCGGGTGCGAGTTCTCATCGGAAGGCTTCCCGTGAGTCGCCCAACGCGTATGGCCAATCCCCAGATTGCCCGGCAGGGAACGGGATTGCAGCCGTGCTTCCAGATCGCTCAGCCGTCCTTTGGATTTTTGCACCCCAATCGTTTCGCCGTTATAAACCGCCAATCCCGCGGAGTCATACCCACGGTATTCCAGCTTGCTCAGACCTTCCAACAAGATTTCTTGAGCTCGTTTCGGCCCAATGTATCCAACAATTCCGCACATCGGTTTCACCAAACCCCCTTCAATTGACAGAGCCGGAGAGGTTTTCCCTCTCTTCTTCATTTTTTCGTTTCCGTGAGCTTTATTTGCTCTTTCTTTATTTTTCAACCGACGTGACTTGCGGCATCGTGCCGAAACCTTTGTGGGACGAGTCGCCTCATCCTTTTGTGTTTCGGCTCGGCGGCCCCGATGCCGGGCCGGGAGGTATCCGCCGAAGAATCGATCGTCCTCCACCTCGTCAACTGCCTTCGCCGGCAGTCCTGGCGCTTGACAACAAAACCGGAACACGAACCATCACCTGTTTTTTCCACATCACCCCCCATAAATAAAAACTATTTATTATCTTACGCAATAATCGATTCATTGTAAAGGCGAACAGTCGTCTCCCGCCCGACTCTTTTCGAATAGGAGCTGGGAGACGGCCTCGCGCCTTTATGGATACATCCTTAGGATGCCAATTGTTCGCGCACCACTTCCGCGATGATCTCCACATATTTTTCCAGCACTTTCACATCCGGTCCTTCCGCCATTACCCGAATGAGCGGTTCCGTACCGGAAGGGCGTACCAACACGCGACCTTCGTTTCCGAGTGCTTGTTCCACTTCTGAGATTTTGCTGCGGATCGCTTCGTTTTGATCCCAGCCCTCTTTCTTTTTGACGGGGACATTCACCAGAATTTGCGGGTATTTGGTCACGATGGACGCCAGCTCCTTCAAGGTGCGACCCTTCTCCTTGACAACCTGCAAGAGCTGCAGTGCGGTCAACAGTCCATCTCCCGTCGTGTTGTGTTCCAAGAAGATGATGTGACCAGACTGCTCACCGCCGAGAATGTAGCCACCATCCCGCATCGCTTCCATCACATAGCGGTCGCCCACCTTGGTTTTTACCGCGGCGACTCCTAACTCCTCCAGTGCTTTGAAAAAGCCGATATTGCTCATCACCGTGGCGACGATTGTGTTCCCCTTCAGTTGTCCTTTTTCCTTGAGATACTTCCCGCAAATCGCCAATATATGATCGCCGTCCACCAAATCGCCATTTTCATCCACGGCGATCAACCGGTCGGCATCTCCGTCGAATGCCAGTCCCAGGTGCGCCTGTCGGTTGACCACTTCTTGCTGCAGTTTCTCCGGATGGGTGGAGCCACTCTCCACATTGATATTGACACCATCCGGCTCAGCGGCGAGCACCGTCACATCCGCACCCAGCTCGCGCAACAGTTGGGGAGCCAAATCCGATGCCGCCCCGTTAGCACAATCCACCACGATGTGCATACCGCACAAATCCGTATCGATCGTAGTTTTTAGGTACTCTAGATAGTGCTGTGCCGCATCGGGGTGATCAATGATCCGACCGATGCCCTCCCCTTCTGGCCGTGGCAGGCGATCTTCCGGCTCATCCAACCACTTCTCGATCTCGGCCTCGGTTTCGTCCAACAGCTTGAAACCATCTGCACCGAAAAATTTGATGCCATTGTCTTGGAAAGGGTTGTGAGATGCAGAAATCATCACGCCCGCATCCGCTTCATAGTGACGTGTCAAATACGCCACACCCGGTGTGCTGACAACACCCACTCGGATGACGTCCACACCGATGGACAACATTCCCGCGATCAAAGCGGATTCCAACATCTGACCGGACAGACGGGTATCACGTCCCACCACCACGCGCGGACGCTCTTTCGTTTGCGTCAACACATAGGCACCGCAGCGGCCAAGACGAAACGCCAACTCCGGCGTTAACTCCCGGTTGGCCACACCTCGTACACCGTCTGTTCCAAAATACTTACCCATGATGATGTCTCCTCCTTCAAACCTTCAGACGTCCTTTGGAACAAAAATGTTCCGCGGACGTGTCACCCTTCGGAACGGTAGGGAAAACAATGCAATCCCCCGTTTGATTCGTATCTATTTGGAAAGCCGGACTGTCGCCATTATCACTTGATCATGCTGCAGTTGGACAAATGGCGGTAATTTGATTTGGATTGGTCGAGTATATATACCCGGCGGCAACCGAGACACATCCACATACACGCGGATATCGCGGGGTTCCAGATTCCGGATCAAGTCGGGTGCTCCCGTCACCGTCATGTACAACTTTCCCCCTGACGGAGTGATCACCTGCGACTTCAACCCCTCGTTTAAACCACTCACCTCGATCGGTACATTAGTCAATGTGCGGGCCTGCGCCGGAACGATCTTCACGGAGATTCGCACCGTTTTCGGCTCCACTTTGGCAACACCATTGACCAACGGGATGGTCATATCGAACGTATCATCCTTCGTGGTTTGGGACAAGTCCAATTTGGGTCCAGGATATACTTCTAATCCTTGAATATATTCCGCGGGACCGTAAACGGTCACTTTGTCCACGTTCATGGTCAGCTGGCTGACAGCGTATCCCGGCGGGGGATACTTGGCGATGCCCACATTGAGCGGGATCTCAGCGTTGGGGCTGGCCACCGGCACTTCTACATCCACGACAGGCCGCGGCAACACCTCCGCCCGGTTGAGCGGACCTTCTTCCCCGTATACTTGTAACGTAACTGACTTCGAAACCGTTTCAGTCGCTCCGTCTACATTGACAACCGCCTTCACCGCGGTTACCTGGTCCAATAGCGATGCAGAACCCCGGATCAGAACGCGCGTCGGGGAAATGATGGGTTTGCCCGCTTTATAACCTGGAGCGGGCGTTCCCACCAGATCAACCTTTACAGGCATCTCTTTTTGTTCTTTGAGCTCCAACCTCACATCGACCTGTGGCGGTTCCACTTCCACCTCAATGCCGGACGGCAGACCTTCCACCTTCACCGGCACATTTCGGTGTGTACCTGGCCCCAGATGGCGCAAATCCACATAAGCGTGGTAATCATCCGGATTCAGATGATTCAATGCGTACAGATTGCCCTTCAACTTCAAGTTGACTGTCTTGGGGGCATCCGTCAAATCCATACGCTCCTGATCAAACCGCGCTTCTAATGAGACGTTGCGGATGGTGGTGAAGCTCTCATCTTCCGTGGGAAGTGGCAGTGTTTTATCATTGACTGACATCCACAGAGTGATTGCCAATCCGAGAGCGAGCAATTTCAGTACCGTATTGCTTTCAAACCATTTTTCCATCGCTCACTCCCCCTTCCAACTCCAAAAATTGCCATTTTTCTCGGGGGGCCTCAGTTCTTGATACAAACGCGACAAGAGCATTTCCTCACTCAGGCCGCGTTCCAACTGACCGTGGATGGCCAATGATACACTGCCGGTTTCCTCCGAGACGATTACGGCGATGGCGTCGGACACCTCGGACATGCCGATCCCTGCACGGTGCCGGGTTCCCAGCTCTTTGCTGATAAATGGGTTTTCCGACAGGGGTAGATAGCAACCGGCAGCCATAATCCGGTCTTTGCGGATGATCACCGCACCGTCGTGCAATGGTGTGTTGGGCAGAAAGATGTTTATCAACAGCTCTGAACTGACGGCTGCCGACAATTCGATGCCGGTCTCGATGTAGTCGGATAATCCGGTTTGTCTTTCCACCACGATCAACGCACCGATCCGTCGTTTGGACAAGTGGGTGACCGCTTTGTTCAATTCACCCACGAGACGACTGACTTCCTGTTCTTCGGCAAATTTACTCCGTCCGAAAAAGCCGCCCCTTCCCAACTGTTCCAATGCCCTGCGCAACTCGGGCTGAAAGATGATCAATATGACGATGACACCCACAGAAAACAAATTCTGCATCAACCACTGTAAAGTGGACAGGTGAAAGAAGCTGCTGACCATCCAGACGGCCACGACCACAAAAATACCCTTCAACAGTTGTACCGCTCTTGTACCGCGAAGGAGCAACAACAACTGATATATGATGTAACTGACGATCAAAATGTCGACAATATCGTTAACATAACGGGTCACACCGTCCAGCGTAAGCATGAGGCGCCTCCATCCGATTGTTGCCTTCTGTTAGTCTGTGATGGGATGCAATCGGAGATTCAACTTTCTCACGCCTTTTTCATCATAAGGCATCCCACAGTAAAAGAAAACGTGATACCTGAAATACTGCAGGCGGCATCACTCACCGAAAGGGCGCTTGTACAATAAACGGACAGATCTTGTCACTCATACTTAGTGTAGCAAAAATGGAAGACAAAAGGTGATTTTTCTACAAATCAGATGGAAAAAGGACCTCCCGGCGGAAGTCCTTTTTCGTGCCACGACCGAGGGCGTCAGACCGCTACCATTATCATAGCCCACCAGCCATCCATATTCTACAATTTTTCCTCAACGCAGAGCTGGTGACAAAATTTCGTGAACGGACGTGAGACTAGGAGTTATCGCGGCTGTCTTCGGGAATCTGACTCATCTCCACGTGCTGAAGTCACTCCTGGTAAAAGGGTTCCCTCACTATTCACCGTTTGGGAAACACCACAGTGTCGGTTTTGCCTATTTCCACGAATCATCCCGTATTGCGCAATCCTGCCGCAATACCGTTGATGGTTAACAGCACCTGTTCCAGTGTTTCCACGCACTCCTCTCTGGAGGGGCAGTGATACCGCAACTGATTCAACAGATCGACCTGGATAAAGCTGAGCGGGTCCACATACGGATTGCGCAGCCGAATCGATTCTTGGATCACCGGCACGTGATCCAGCACATCCGCTTGCTCCGTGATGGCCAGCACCATTTCTCGGGTCAAGCGATACTCCTCCTCCAATTTGCCGAAAATCCGCTCTGCCACATCACGATCCTGCACAAGTGAATCATATTCGCGGGCGATGACGAAGTCCGCCTTGGCCAACGCCATCTGCAGGTTGTCGACCAGCGAACGGAAGAACGGCCAATCCCGGTACATTTCCTTCAAGATGCGCAAGCCGTCTTCATGTTGTTTCACAAACCGAGCAAATCCCGTTCCTGCCGCATACCATGCCGGGAACAGATACCGGCTTTGCGTCCACGCGAACACCCATGGAATGGCACGCAAATCTTCGAACGCTTGGCTGTTTTTGCGGCGCGTCGGTCGCGAACCGATATTGAGCTCCCCGATTTCCGGCAGCGGCGTGGCTGTATGGAAATAGGAGAGGAAGTCGGGATCTTCAAACACCAATGATTGATACGCCTTAAGCGCCTCTTCCGAAATTTCGGTCATTGCCTCCAACCATTCCGGCTTCAACTCAGACTCCCGACCGGAAAGGGCGGATGCGGCCGACAGCAATAACGCGGAAGTAGCTTGTTCCAGACTGCGGAAAGCGATGGGTTTCAATGCATAGCGCGAAGAAAGCACTTCTCCCTGTTCTGTAATTTTCACTCCGCCAACTACCGTCTCCGGCGGCTTTGCCTGGATGCTGCGGTTCAACGGTCCGCCGCCGCGCCCCAGCGCCCCGCCGCGGCCGTGGAAAAATTTCGTATTGACCCCGTATCGACGGGACAACCGGTACAACCGCTGTTGGGCATGATACAGCTCCCAGTTGGCCGTCAGCATACCACCATCTTTATTGCTGTCCGAATACCCAAGCATAATCTCCTGAGTGGGATGATGCTCCGCATTGGCCGGCACATAACACGGATGGCGATAATACGCCTCCATGATCTCATGAGCACGATGCAAATCGTCGATCGTTTCCAGCAAGGGAACCACGTGGAGACGGGAGACCGGACCGTTTGGTGTTTTCCGGAACAACCCCACTTCTTTGGCGAACAGTACCACCTCAAGCAGATCGCTGGTGCCTTGTGTCATACTGATCAGGTAGTTGCGGATCGCATCCTCGCCAAATTCTTCCTTGGCCCGTCGGATCACACGGAACAGCTCCAAACATTGTTCCGTTTCCGGAGAAAACGACATGAACGGGGACGTCAATGGCCGAGGATCTTCCAGCAACTCCGTCAACAAATCGATTTTTTCCTTTTCAGAGAGTTGATCGTACCGCTCGATGATGCCCATGCTGGACAATATCTCCGTCAGGGCCTTTTCATGTTCGCCACTGTGTTGACGTATATCCAGCGTAAGAAGATGGAATCCGAACAGCTCTACTTGCCGGATTAACTGGCCGAGATCCCGATCGGCAATCACATCGGCATGATGACCGCGCAAGCTTTGATCAATCAGCCGAAGGTCGGATAGAAATGCTTCTGGGGAACGGTAGATACCATGATCTTTCTTGCCCAGCCGCGTATGGTGAAGTCGTGCGAGCATATAGGTCAATTTGCGGCGGTATGGTTCATGTTCATTCCGCCATTTGCCTTCCCCGATATCCGCCAATACCACTTCTTCTTCATCTGCCCGTAATGAGTTGAGCAACGCCTCCGCTACGCGTATTTTCCGCGTGGAATGGCTCAATTTTTTGATCAATCGCCTGAGTGCTTCCTCATACTTCCTGATAACCAAGTCACGCTGCAACCGCAAAGTCCGCCAAGTCACTTCCGGCGTCACCGAAGGGTTGCCGTCCCGATCCCCGCCAATCCACGAACCGAACCGTAAAAAGGAAGGCACATGCCAATCATGATCAGGATAATACCGTTTCAGGCAACGTTCCAGTTCGCGGTGAATGCCGGGTAATACTTCAAACAGCGTCTCGTCCACGTAGTACAGGCCGTTTCGCACTTCGTCCATCACTGTGGGCTTGCGTTGTCGCAGCTCATCGCTTTGCCATAACGTGATCACTTCCCCCAGCAACTCCTGGCGAATGCGCTCCCTGTCCTCTTCCGTCAGATAGGGATGATCTAGTTTCTCCACCCGCTTGGCAATGCGGTGATGAATATCCAATACTGTCCGGCGCATCGCCTCAGTAGGATGAGCAGTGATCACCAGCTCTAATGCGAGCACGTCTAGAATCTCTTCCACCTGCTCGGGCGTTAGCCCTTGTTCCTTCAATTCTCGTACGGCACTCTCAATTGAATCGGGCTGAACCACATCTTGCCTCGAGCGACGGTACTCGCGATGACGGCGAATTCGGTGGTTTTGCTCAGCAATGTTGACAAGTTGGAAATAGATGGCGAACGCTCGGATCACATCCCGACGCATTTGAGGCGACAATCCCTGTATCAGCGTTTTGCATTGTTTCAGGATCTCCGGGTCGTAGCTTTGCCGAAGCTGTTTGGTCATTTCACGGATTTTTTCCACATTGTTTAACAATGCTTCTCCCCCGTGCATGACCAGAACATCACCCAAGATGTGACCCAAAAAGCGAACATCCCTCCGCAACGGGTGATCTTTCTCTGTCTCAATCGCTTTGACTTGACTCATCTGACTGCGACACCTCCTCAACCACCTTTACACCGCTCCATCGCGGTACAAAAACCATCCTGTCCAATCTGCACGTGAATCAAGGTTTCTATACTGTATTCCCCACTTACAGATTTGCGGAAACCTTCTTTCACAAGCAGCGATAATTATTCTAACATATGCATAATTATAAATGCACTCGCAATGAATGAAAAGTGAAAAAAATACCATTATCCTGGTTGAGTTGGATGCAGTTTCAATAATGGATGTGAAAACCGGTAACAGGAGGAACAGCAACGGAGACAATAACGGAAACGGGAATCCCGTCATTCCTGCTAAGCCTGTGTAAATGGGGAATCCCGATGATGAGATGATGAATGGACAACCGCCCGGGCAACCGTACAGCCCACGCTCATGTGTCCAACACGCTGTCTGACCACATTCAAGTGCATCACTTTCCAGATGCGCTTCACCTGCGCTCTGCAAGAAGGTAAACGGAGGCCGCTGCAACCGGTGGGATCAGGACGCAGGCAATCAATTCGCTCACAAGACATTGCCCGCAGATGGATTCCCTGCGCTACTTTGGTTCTCCGGGTCATCAGGCTTGGATCATCGCTCATTTGGGAAGATTTCCCCTATGGAAAGACCAGCTCCCCTAAAGAGGATAAAGCAAAGGGAAGCCGTGTTTTACAACACGATTTCCCCAAAAGCTGACCCCACCAAAGCCACAGCGACTTTGGCCGTTTTGTTACCATTATCCAAAATCGGGTTGACTTCCACAAATTCCGCCGAGGTAAGCACTTTGGCTTCCGCCAGCATCTCCATCGCCAAGTGACTTTCGCGATAGGTGATCCCGCCGACAACCGGTGTGCCCACACCCGGACAATCTTTCGGATCCAGTCCATCCAAATCCAAACTGAGATGAACCCCGTCCGTACCGTTTGTCACCACTTTCAGCGCTTCTTCCATCACACGCGCCATCCCGATCCGGTCAATATCGTGCATGGTGAAAACACGGATTCCCAACTCCTTGATCAACTTCCGTTCACCGGGGTCCAATTCACGTGGACCGATGATCACGACGTTTTCCGGACTCACTTTGGGTGCGTATCCGCCACAATTGACCAGCTCCTCATGACCGTAGCCGAGGCTGGCTGCCAGCGACATGCCGTGGATATTGCCGGAAGGCGTGGTTTCGTGCGTATTCAGATCCCCGTGTGCGTCAAACCAGATCACACCCAATTTACGATGGTGTTTAGCCACCCCTGCGATCGTGCCGATCGCAATGCTGTGATCTCCTCCCAACACCAAGGGGAACCGCCCTCTTTCCACGGTTTCGGAAACGGTCTCCGCCAGCTTCTCATTGACGGCGACAATTTCGTCCAAATATTTCAAATTAGGATCGATTACTTTGTACGTTTCCAACGTGGGCACGGACAGATTGCCGATGTCCTCCACGTCAAATCCCAATTTTGTCAGTTTTTCATGCAAGTTCGCGTAGCGGATCGCACTCGGGCCCATATCAACTCCACGACGTCCAGCTCCTAGATCCAATGGTACACCGATCACTGTGATTGGTTTCAGCTCTTGGTACTGGTTCATAGGCGCCTTTCTCCCTTAGGAGAGATTCCCCCCTTTTTTCCACGCTTATGTGCGACAATTCCGCGGATTTCATTGTACCATATCGCAAAAAACCCACCAATCCAGGCGTCCTGCAACCATTACCATATGATGGTTATTTTCGTATAAATTTGCGCGTCCTATACAAACAGAAGGATTCACAGTCCCGGTATAAAGATTTGTTTAATCGATTCCACTCCATTCCCATTGGATATCCGATAGGCAGGGGATACCTTGTTTTTTCTAACCCGTTGAACTGGTCTAAGCCAAGCTGTCTCCGCTGAGTGGAATCCCACGGGGAATCCGCCCATTCGGAGATGGAGATGAGGGGGGTGCCCGATTTGCACTAGCATGAATAAAAAAAAATCTTCGTGTGAACGAAAACGAGAAACTACTGACCGGTTGTCGTGTTCTGAAAGAACACTTTCTTTCCTTTTCCTTATGCAAAAAACCCTTCGTGAATTTCACGAAGGGTTTTCCTGTTTGGAGCGGAAGACGGGATTCGAACCCGCGACCCCCGCCTTGGCAAGGCGGTGCTCTACCCCTGAGCCACTTCCGCATATGGTGAGCCATCCAGGACTCGAACCTGGGACACCCTGATTAAAAGTCAGGTGCTCTACCAACTGAGCTAATGGCTCGTACAATTTTGTTATAGTAATGGATGGCTGGGGAGGCAGGATTCGAACCTGCGCATCACGGAGTCAAAGTCCGTTGCCTTACCACTTGGCTACTCCCCATTATCCCATATGTAGGGATGGTGGAGGGGGTAGGATTCGAACCTACGAAGGCATAGCCGGCAGATTTACAGTCTGCTGCGTTTGACCACTTCGCTACCCCTCCACAGGGTGGTGGACGGTGACGGGATCGAACCGCCGACCCCCTGCTTGTAAGGCAGGTGCTCTCCCAGCTGAGCTAACCGTCCCAATTGAAGAGCTTGAAGGGAAACCCTCAAGCTCCTCTTGCATTTGGTGACCCGTAGGGGATTCGAACCCCTGCATGCCAGCGTGAAAGGCTGGTGTGTTAACCGCTTCACCAACGGGCCATATCGGTGGAGCTCCCAACCAGACTCGAACTGGTGACCTCTTCCTTACCATGGAAGCGCTCTACCGACTGAGCTATGGGAGCATGGCTCCTCAGGCAGGACTCGAACCTGCAACCTACCGGTTAACAGCCGGGCGCTCTACCATTGAGCTACTGAGGAACGTTTCATTTTCAATCGGCAAGAGTTAGTATACAACGATTCGTCCTCGATTGCAAGTTGCAATTATTGGTTTTTGAAGGGATTCCTGCCTGGCAGCGTCCTACT